>CBDCNE010000001.1:0-41585 GCA_965219345.1 Candidatus Nitrosopumilus sp. | reverse complement strand
TACTTGTTTTCAACCATTTCCCCATCAAAGAGCCTTTTTTCTTAAAGTTGTAAAGCCTCAGGGTGAACTTAAGCGAGAAATACAGTCTATTGAGCCTAGACGCTACGGTAAGACAATAAAATATGTGAATATGCAGATAGACAGGGCTTTAGTAAAGTTCTTTCTACGGCAGGATTTGGAGGAATTAAGGTATGCCTACGCATCTCCTACTTTAAAACAATCTAGAAGGAATGTATGGGATGAATACATTAGACGACTGCAGCATATCCCGGGATTTAAGAAAAATGAGGCTACAAATACCATAACAATAGCTGAAAATAACCCTAAAACAGGGCGTACAAGGCTAATAAAGTTCTATATCTGGGGCTTAGAAAGACCATTAGACTTAAAAGGCGGGTACTTAGATGGCCTCATACTAGATGAGAACGCACAAAACCCAGACTGGATATTCAAAGAAGTGTTTTCTCCTTCTCTTGCCGACCCTTTTCACAAAGGATGGTGTGTAAAAACAGGAACTGTTAGAGGAAGAAACCACGTGTATAAAGATCATGTGGAATATATGAGACAAATGAAAGACGGAGACCCTAATTACTATGCATTTTTAACTCGTGCAAGGTTAACTAAGCATATTTCAGATGAGGAAAAAGAAGTGATTATACGGCAAGTAGGTCAAGACTACTGGAACCAAGAATATGAGTGTATGTTCGGTGCTTCTGGAGGCGATAAATATTTCTATACTCAAATGCACGATTGTGAGCTAGAGGGAAGAATAACAAACATATACTACATGCCTGAAAGACCAGTTTTTCCAGTCTTTGATATAGGAGGAGTAGCTAGTGGAAAGTCAAGAGCTACTGATTTGACCGCTGTTTGGTTCTTACAAAAAAACTATGATGGTTCTAATCGTTTAATTGACTATCAAGCATACTCGGATATGGATATTTACACAGTAATATCTGAACTTAGAAAACTAGCCTACAATTATCATACAATTTTCTTGCCGTGGGATGGTGAATCTAACCGATTTGTAACTACTCCAGCAGAGGAGATACGAAAAACAAATCTTTGTAATGATGTTGTAGTACTTCCTAGAGTGCTTAAAAAAACACGAATAGACAGAGCGAGGTCGAGCCTATCAAATTGTTTTTTTGACAGAAACAAGTGTAATTTAGGCATCATAGCTCTTCAAGAGTACAGTAAAACATGGGATGAAATGAATAAAATATTTATTGATAAACCTAGACATGATGTCCATTCTCACGGGGCTGATGCTTTTACATATCTTGCAATGGCACTTGACGACATAGATGAGATCATTTATAGTGAGTACGGTGGAGGTGGCTCAGGAGATATTTTTGAGTCACTTCCGAATACAGGATATTAGTATGGAAGATGATCAACTACTTTCTAGTTTAGATTTTTCAGGTCTTGATATAGATGCTATAGAGTCTCGTATAGACTCATCTTTTCAAGGAGGGCTAATTGATATATTTACTTATCAAGACTTAGCAGGAAAGGCTCAACAGGCAAGAAAACAATTAGCAAGAACTTCTAGAAATGTGAAAAGAGGTAGTTTTTTTGGTCTGGCAGCTTCAACCATCATAGGCGGAGTGATAGGCGGTGCAATTTATGGAGGTTTAGCTTCTTCATCATATAAGACTAGTATATACTCTGCAATAAAAAGAAAATATGTAGGCCAATTAGGAGATTTAGCTGTAGGCTCGGCTTCTCAAGCTAGTCCTTTGTTTGTAGCTAGACAAAAAGCTACGGAAACTTTAAGGGAAGTATTACTAGGAAGTAAACTTGAATGAGAAAAACAGCATTACAAATAATACAAGAGCAGAAGCAGTTAGAAACTGAACATACAACGGCTAGAAGCCTATGGTCTGCTACTCAAGACTATACTTGTGTGCAGAAGAGTGACTACTACAATAGATTTTCAAATTCTATTTCTTCAAAAATACAAGAAAGCTGGACCAATCTTTATTATTTGTATGACTCTGTAGGAGTAACACAAACTTTAAAACTAGCTAGCTCATTAGCTACATTTTTAGTCAATTCAAAAAGCAAATGGTTCTCTTTAATTCCATACAATGATGAGCAAAGAAACGATGTAAATTTCAGACAAGCTTTAGACGGAGTTACTAGAAGGATACTGGAAGAACTAGACAACACTAGGTTTTATAAAAATATAAATGAATGTTTGCTAGATTTTTCCTCTATAGGAAATGCTTGTTTTTTTATGGGGGAAGGTATCAGAGATGAAATATTATCTTTTCTTTCTATCAATGTTTATGATATGTACTGGGCGGAAGATGCTAATGGCGAAGTAACTTCTTACTGGAGAAAAACGCCTTTAACTGCATATCAAATAATAAATATGTATTTAGACCCTAATAAAGAAATCAATGAGAAAAATGTAGAGACTGATTTTTCTAAATCTATATGGGATGCTTATAAGAAATCAAATATGAACCAAAAGTTTGATATTATCCATCACGTCTATCCTATATCCCATACAGCACTAAGGTCTAAAAATCCAAGAACTCCTAAGTTTCATTCTGTTCATATACTGGATGACGAGGAAGGAAAGATATTAAAAGAAACAAAAACTATGCAATCTCCATACGGAGTAATGAGAGGTCCTAAAATGGCACAGCTTCCTTATGGAATGGGCCAAGGAACCATTGCACTTCCTAACTTAAAGTCACAACAAAGAATAGCCAAAGCCACTCTTTTATCAGCAGAGAAAGCCGTAGACCCCGCTATGGAAGTACCAGCGAATAGAAGAACTATAAAAAAATATTCTTCTAATCCTGGAACTCTAAACCCCGTTGACCAGAAAAAAGGTGAGCGTATAGTTCCTCTAACTGATTTCAGATATGACATTATTTTTGACTTCTTCTTTAAGCATCAGCAAATGATAAAAGAAATTTTCTTTGATATGGAACTCAACATAACAAGAGGCCAATATGAAACAGCAAAGGCAGTGGCTGAAAATTCCCTTTCTTCTTTGAGAGTACTTCAGCCTATTGTGAGCGGTCTTGAGAAAGAAACTTTGAAGCCTATTGTAGAGTTTGTAACTGAAGAACTGTACAAGAGAAGAGAAGAGTACGGCTTAGAGGAGCAATTTGAAATTCTTTCTGACTTGAAGTATCGAGTACGGTTGACAAGTGAGATTGCTATGGTAAATAAAATGAAGACCATTGAGAATTTTATAAGAGGATTAGATGTAGTGCAAGTACTATCGACACAAGAACCTAAAATAAAAGACAGAATGAATTATATAAATGTTCTTAACTCCCTTTGGGACTTACTAGACTTACCATTTAATTCTTTTCATGATGAGGAAACATTTCAAGCTATTTCAGAAGCTAAGCAAGAAGCTTTAGAGGAAGAGATAGAAATGATGAAAAGAGATATGAGAGCTAAGACAGATAGAGAAGAGGCCAAAGGTGCAAGGGACATGGGAGAAGGATTGAAAGCAGTTTCTGATACGACCAGAGAGGCCGAAGTTTAATATGTGGAAAATTTTAGAGTATTATCCTGAACAGCAGGAGAGAGACATTATAAATAATTTTCTAAGCCTTCCAAGAGTTAGAAGAGTAGCTTTAGAAAGTATAATTGACAACGACAATACCTCTAATTTTTTGCATAAAGTTTGTGAAATTGCTGATAGGACATTAGAGGAATTTATTTCAGAAGTAAGAATAAAACAAGAGAACGAAATCGAATCGTCTGAAGATTAAAAGGAGGAAATATGCCAAGTTCAGTAGATGAAGTATTAAACCACAGTTTCTTAGCTGGAACTAAAAAGGTCGAAGAGGAGACAACTCGGAAAGCCCTAGAAAAAAATCTACCTAAGCCTGATGACCCACTAATAAAGGCTAAGGAAGAAGAACCAGGAGGAGAAGAATGGTACAAAGACATCGACCCAGTGCTTCAAGAAACCGCTAAGAAGTTTAAGTCTCCTGCTGGACTTTTGAAGTCGTACAGAGAGCTTGAGGAGTATTTATCTAGCAGTAGAAAGGGAATTTCTAAACCAGATAAAGACGCTCCAGAAAGTGAATGGGATGCTTTTTATAAGTCTCTTGGCAGGCCAGATGACATCAATGAGTATGGATTAAAAGATAAAGACCAGAAAGAAGTAACTCCTTATGATGGGAAAAATATGCTTGAGCTTAAAAAGTCCTTTAAAGATGCAGGACTTACAAAAAAACAAGCTAATAAAATTATTAAATTTTTAGACAATACAAATCGATTGGCTAGACACGATGACGATATTGCTTCAAGGAAAAAGAGAGCTGAAGCCTTTGAGGAACTTCAAAGAGATTGGGGCCCAGATGAGTTCACATCTAATCAGAAATTTGCCGAGAAGATATTTCATAGATTTTTAGATGTGAATGACCAGAAAGAATTTATAAAAGCAGGAGTTGACCAGATGCCTGGGATGTTGAAATTATTAGTCAATGTAGGAAAGACTATAATGGACGACAATACTATAAGAGATTTGAGAACTGAAAGAAACGGTTTAGACGTTAAAAACAATCCAGATGTAATAAGTGCTGAAATCAAGAAATGGACTCAAGCTCTATCAGACCCTGGACTTACTCCAGACCAACACAATGTAGCTTATAAGAATTGGAAGGTTTGGAAATTAAAACAAGACCCTAATGTTTTTGACTAATGCGGGTTGACAAACTTTATTTTATGTGTTTCTCTTAAGATGGATAACAACATATTCTCCTTTTAGGGTAAAGAATAGGGTGCCAATAAGAATAAAAATATAAAAATAAAGGAGGCAAAAATGCCACAAAATATAGACAAAACTTTAAAAGTCATGTTTTCTGATACTATTAAAGAGCTTCCTCAGCAAACGACTGATAGACTTGCCGGACGAGTTTTAGAGACTAGTTTTGGCGGAGCACATCAAGAGTTTGACACAGGAAATCAATCTGATGGGCATCAATTTGACTATGACATAGATAAAAAAGTTTACAAATTTATTTATCTACAACCTTCTCTAATTGTAAGAAGAGAGAAGAGAAAAAAATTCATATGGTCAAATGGGTTTTCGTTGGACGATCAGACAAGATTGAATAAAGATACAATGGCACATTACTCGAGGGTGGCAATGTACAGCTTTAATCGATTTAAAACTGAATTTACTTTGGTAGGAGCTTGGGCTCAAGTGGAAAGTGGAAGTACTGCTAAGGTATTCTCGGCGGGAGATTTACCAGATGCAAATACTTATGTAATATCTAACGCAGGAAATACTGCCTTGGCTAAACTTAATCTAGATACTTTGATTAGAGCTAAAAGCTTTTTCACTGTACAAGAAGTAGGACTTGACGAATACACGGCAGGACCAGAGAACTTAACTTGTGCTCTAGCACCAGGTAACTTGCAAGACCTGTTAAATATATCTGAAATCAGAAATTCGGATACTAATACTATAAAAGCACTTGTGAGAGGTGAAGTTGATTCATATATGGGATTTAAATTCATCTATACAGGAGTTGCTAGGTCTCATAGACGAGTCAATCCTATTTACAATACTGCTAGTAAACAGCTAGATGTAAGTAAAGCGAGCAATGATGCTGCTGGTGCAGGACAAACTAAACTAAATTTGAGTGGAGAGTATGTAGCATTCTTTCACACAGACGGGTTATGTAGAGGTCCAGTAGCGGGAACAGATGCTCAAGAAGTAGGTAGCGATCATGAGCTATACGGGGATAAATACATGTATCTTAGAAGAATGTTAGGGCGATTAAGACATATTGATCAGTGTGTTTTTCTTGCAATAACTGCAGTCACAGACGGCGGAGCTTACAAAGTGGCACCTTCTGAAGATGCTGAATTTAAAGATCCTAATGCAGTAGCGAGTAACTAAAACAACTATCAGGCCTCTTTAAGTAGAGGCTTGATTATAAGAAAGGCGAGAGATGTTTAATAAGCTTTTAATTTTTAATCTAGCTTTAAAACAGCTAGAGCAAGGAAGATTGTCAACGATCGATGACCCATCTACTGATGCTGAAAGTTTAAAAGAGTTATTATCTCTCGCCACTTCTTCTATCTTAAGGGAAACCTTATGGCAAAATTTTAAAACCACTGCTAGATTTGTAAAGCTATCAGAAGAGGAAATGGAAGAGGTTATTTTGCCAAGAGGTTTTTGCTACTCATATATAAAACCAGACAATTGTATTACTTTAGTTTTTCCCAATCTAGACTACAGGCTAGCCTTTGAGTCTCAGATGCATCCGACTAAAAATCAAACTATAGTCTATACGAAAGAGGAGGTAGATGCTTTTACTTTTGTAAGATACTGTGACAATTATAAAGTTTGGCATGCAGAACAAATAGAATGTCTAGCCTTCAAGCTAGCTGATTATTTAGCTCCTCAATATCTAAACGATGCAAATAAAGTAACTAGAATTAACCGTATGCTAAAAGGGAAGATTGAAAAAGCGTCTGTATTTTCAGGACAAGAAATCGGAGAGGAAATGGTTGACAGATCAGCTCCCGATAGTGACTTCGATAATGCTAGATTTAATTACAATAATCAAGGCGGGTTCAGAGGACCAGGATATTCTCCTTCTAGAGACGGGTTCAGGTAATGTCTGAAAGAATTATATTATCAAAAGAAGGCTTTAACTACGGACAAATACACGAGCATTTTGCATCTGAACCCTCATCTAAAGCCTTTCAAAGAGGATGTATAAAAGCAGAAAACGGATACATCAAGCAACAGGGTTCCTTTGCAAAAAGACCAGGGTCTAAATTTTTAAGGACTTTAAACATAGGGATCAATCTTGCAACTGGACAAAATAAAACGATAAGGACTTTTAGGTATAGGTCTCCTACAGATACAAATTATCTAGTCATAATACAAGAAGGCCAGAACTATCCATATTTATTTAATTTAGAAACTAGTGAGGTAGAAGAGAATTTTCCTAGGTATTCTATAAGGGTTAACCAGCCTTATACAGATACAAGCGTAAGGGTAATTACTGATCCTTATGTTTATAGACCAGTGGCAGGAGGGTTTACAAAGAAACAAGTAGAGGATATGCATTTTGCATCTAAAGAAAATTTAATGTGCTTTACAGTTAATTCAATTCCTCCTTTCTTTATAGTAGAAGACTTAGATGAAAATAAATTCTACACTATAAGTAGTCTTTTACGTCTTTCTTATTATTATAATTCGAGGCAAACAAATCTCCTTAATCAATTAGACTCTGAAGTATACTATCGTAGAATGTTTCAAAGCTATCCTTATGAGTTTTTACCTTTTGGTTTTTATTTAAATTCTCCTTCAGAGGGAGTAATAGGAGCTGATACTGAAGATAATCCTATAAGAGATTTGTTTGTAAGGTGGAATTTAGCTTTGGGAAATAATGAAATTCCTGTTTATGATGAAGACGGTGATTTTCCAGCAGATCAGGCTTCGAGGAATAGAATTTATAATAAACTATTAATAGCTATTGACTTAAGTCTTGCAACTTCTAATGATGGTATTTTGTCCAGTGCTGATCCTATTAAGTACAATTATATTTATTTACCAAGGTCTAGTATGACTGAAGTAGACCATATTGAAAATGATGATGCTGTCACTTTACCACGTCAAAGATTTTTTAGATTTTATAGCCGACCTCCTAAACCGGGAATTCCTCCCCTTACTCTCACTGCTTTATTTTATAGATTTAGACGAGAGATAGTGACTGATGATGACGGTAGAAAATTTGGAGGCATTACTTCAGCTTCTTTTTTTACTAATACTGACCCTATCACTCCTAGTTCTACTTCTTTATATGTCACTGAATGGGCAGACGGAGACTATCCTAGCACTTGTTCTTTTTATGAAAGAAGACTTATTCTAGGGAGCACTAGAAAATCTCCACAAAAGATATGGTTTAGCGAAGTCAATGCAGAGAGTAAATTTTTTGACTTTGACCAATATATTAGTGGAGTTAGAGCGTTGAATTCAGCATCTCCTGGAAGCTTCGAGCTTTCTTCTAACAGAAGTTTTTCTATTAAGAGGATAGGAGGACTTCAAAATTTGTATATCGCTACAGACGACATCTTCTTTTCTTCTCAAGGCACTGATGTTAGAAGCTCTGTGCCCCTGTCTACAGGTTTCGTATCTAATTTTTCTCAGCCAGCAAGTAATATAGAAATGCAAACATCAGATAATTATATATTCTTTTTCAGCGAGAACAGGCAAAAATTATTTAGAGTTGTCTATAGTAGAGAAGCTCAGAAGTTTGTTAAAGAAGATGTCACTATATTCTTACCTAATTTAAAAGATAAAGCTTTAGAGCTAGGAGCAAAAAATCTAGTGTTCAGAGAAGGAGGATTTGATCCTTCTAATAAAGTCAGCGTATTTCAATACTCAGAGTTTTTATTTTTAATATTTACATATGAGGAAAGCACAGATACACGAGCATGGACAATAAACTATTTTCTTGATGAAGAAGGCAATCCTTTGGAAATACTAGATATTACTCCTTATCAAGATGAAGAAATTAAATTTATATTTTCAATTAGAAAAGGAGAAACTGTAGAGCTACGAGAGATGAATTTCAACATAGACCCAGAAGAAAAGTACAACTATGCTATTTCGAAGCCCCCAGCATTTTTAGATAATTTTATTGAATATGATAGAGTAGAAGAAGGAGACGGCCAAGAATTAGACGATGAAGGCTTTCTTGGAAGAGTAGAGAATAATTTAACTTCTCATGGTTTTTCTACAACACAAACTGTAGTGGCAGGGGGAGTGAATTTATCTAAAATTGATTTCAGTAATTCCGAACATGCTAGGAGACTAAACGGGTTTCGACATATTGTAGTAGGCCAGACTTATAATACTATTCTCTCTCCAGTTACTCCTAATGGCAGATTAAGAAGGGGCACTATACTTAGAGCAGTAAAGAAATTTAACAAAATCTCCATTGATATTTTGTTAGGAGCATATTATATTTTAACAAGTAGCGATAAAAAGATACGGGGTCGTAAAACAGAACTGCTTAAAATAGAGGAAGATAAAGTGACTTTGACTAAGAACAAAACTATTTATGAAAACATAGCTATGCCTAATAATAGAAGAGACTATATTCAAATAGAAAGTGAAGCCCCTTATCCTCTAGAGATAAGCGGTATTACTTTCGAGGGAGATGTGGAGGCCTAATGCCATTAAAGATAATTGCAGGTACTATTGTAGGAATAGGTAGCTACCTATCAAGTGAGAAAAGCGATAGAAGAGCTAAAGAAGCGATAGCTAAAAACATTGAAGTCTTAGAAGCCAGACAAGATGACCTATCCACAGCTTTGTTTCACAGCTACTTATCAGCCGATAGAGAAGAAGATATAGTTACAGGCCAGCAAAAGGCCGTCCTTACTTCTTTGGGAGTCACAGGCCGTTCTGCGCTGTCTAAAGGCCTCATTAACGAAACTAGAAGATATACTACAATGAGAAAAGGTAACGCATACAGAGAAGCTTTTATTCAGGGTAAAGTCATAGAGGCTAAAATATTTCAGAATAGAGTTAAAGGAGAAAGTATTGACAGTGTATGGCATAAGTTTTCCAATATTCTTAATGCTGTTAATACTGGAGTTTCGATAGGAACAAATTTAGGAAAAACTATAGAGAGATTTTCTACTGGAGACTCCTTCGAAGATATTTCTGTAGGAGAAATACCTACTAAAGATTTTGAATTTTGGGATAATATATTTGAGGAAGACTTAGTAGATCCTCGTAGAGTACCGAGAATAAAAGCAGATGAAGTCAGACTAGAAGTGACTCCTATAGGAGAAAGGGATAGATAATGCCTAGATTTCCTAGAGTTTCAGAAAGCAATCTTCCTTTAAATAGAACAGCTAATGATGTTGTAAGTCCAGAAGTAACTATGGACTACTCAAAGGATTTAGGTAAATTTTTAGATACTCTAAACACTACTTTAAAAACTACTTCTGCACAAAATAAAAATTTAAGTGCAGTTGAAGCCTCTTTAATGAAGCAAAAGACAGTGCAAGCACTTAATAATTTTTTTAGAGATGCTAAAAACGATCCTGATAAATTCGCAACTCAAAAGGAAATTGCAGAAGGTTTTCAAGAAACAGTGGCTCCTTATGTAAAACAAGCTAATAACTTAAAAGGAGAAACAGGAGGAAGAGTTAAGACCTCTGTTTTAAGTGCTGTTAATGAATCGAGTGCTAGGCTAGATGGTTTACTTCTTGGTAAAAAACAAGAACGCATAGAAGCATATAATGAGGAACTTAAAAACAATCACAAGGCTAATATATTCGACTCTCCTAATTCTCCAACTCTAGAAAAGGAGCTAAGAGAGTATAGAGATACTTTAAACAGTACAAATTTAGGCAAAGTCGAAAAAACTAAATTGTTTAATACTTTTAAAGATGAGGCAGCTAAATTTATGTATGATAGATTATATGTTATTGATCCTCTTTTAGCTAGGGATTTTGTTTCAAACAATCCTACACTTTTTAAAGATAGAGATTTAAATAAACTGAATGATGACGCTGAAGCTAAATATTTCAGAGATCATAAGTTTAATTTAAAAGTGGCTCAGACAGAGGAAAAAGAACTAGACATTTATCAAAATAGAAATTATCGAGATATAAGTGAAGCAGTAGCTCTGATGATAAAAGAAAGACCTCTTTCAAAATCAGAGAGAGATAAAGCAAAAAAAGAAATTACAGAGGCCTTAAGTTCAAACCGTATTAGCAAAGAACAAGCTCAGACTCTAGTAGAGCAAGTAAATTATAACAGAGACCACGAACGAGAAGAGATTTTTGAAAGTTTAGTATCTAAATTTTATGATGGAAAGCTAATTGAACAAGAAGTAAGAGATGCAAGCACTAAGGATGAAATTAGTCCTACACAAGCCAAAAGCCTAATGGAACTTTTAAGAGTGGAAAAGGATTTAAAAGGAGAGGATAAAAGGCTATTCAAAGAGCATAGACAATTATCGTGGGTAAAATTACAAGTTATGAAAATTACTGAGTCTGGAGAATTCATTATAATAAAAGAAGAGCTAGATAAAATGAAGAGAGTAAATAATATTTATTTTGAAGAGCTTAAGAAAAGCACTCCTACAAACTTTAAAGAGTACAGAAATATCTGGGACAAATCTTTAAAAGAAGTATTTCCTAAGTATATTCCAGAATATGCTACTAGTGCATCATTTACAAGAACAAGTATAGTTTACGATAGAAGAGTAGGCGACGGACTAGCTATAAGTCCCGCATTATTAAAGAATATGTTAAGTGTTTTAAAAAGAAGATTGGCTGTAAAAAAAGATGAGCTAGGAAGAGAACTAAGAGACCAGAGACTATATGGGCTAGATACAAGTGCTACACAAACTATCTTGCAAAACGAGATTACACAGTTAAACTCTAAAATAGAAGAAGTAGAATTGAGAGGATTAGATGGCGGACGATAACGACAAAAAGACTTTAGTAAGCGATTTAGACAGAATGTATGTAGTCCCTTTAGACAAAAAAGTGACAGATGAAGAGCTAGAAGACTTGCCTAGAGGGGGTATACCTAAAGGAAATATAACTTATGATGAGGACGGAAACGTAGTAGTTGATGCGCCTATTATTGATGAGGATACTGAAGAAGTATTAAAGAAGGAAAGAGAGAGAAAGAAAACTAAACTTATTGAGAACAAAGATAAGGAGATAAGACAGGCTCAAGAAGATGAGAAAGTAGATATTGAAAAAGAAAAAGAGAAGCTTAAAACAGACAAGCCCAGACTTATTAAAGAAGCGATAGAGGAGATAAGACAGGCTCAAGAAGATGAGAAAGTAGATATTGAAAAAGAAAAAGAGAAGCTTAAGCCCGGACCAAATTCCGATTTAGAAGAAGCGATAGAGGAGATTTTAAAACAAAAAGATGAGAAAGAACCGACAAAGAAAGAGGGTGTCGTTAAAGACCTCCCACAAAAGCCCGCAGAAACAAGAGAAAAGAGAGAACCTATTCAACCCGAAAGGAAGCCTGTTAGAAAAGCACCTGTACCTCTTACTAAAAAAGAAGAAGGACTTCTAAAAACAGTATTAAAAGGCATTAAAGGTTTTTTTGCAGGAACTACACCTAAAAATTTAAAGAAGCAAATTATATTGAGTGTTGTGGATATGGGGGTTGAGATCATAGAAAGTGCAAAATCGTTAAATGCATGGCAAGTAGAAAATATTGCAGGAATGGAAAGTTTAGCAGAGGCTATTAGAGATTTGAAGATAACCAATCCAGAACTGATTGACTCAATAGCTCCCCCTAACAGTGGATTTGAAGCTATGGTGAGAGAGATGCTTCCTTACTTAGGTGGTTTAGGGGTAGGCTTAAAGAGTAAAAGTGTCATTCAAGGCTTGGCTAAAGTAACAGTAGCTGAAGGAGTAATAGGTTTTATTTTTGATGAAACAGAAGGCACTTTAACTGATATGCTTTGGCAATACAAACCTATGCGTCCTTTTTTAATTGATTATTTATTGTCTGAAGAAGATGACTCGGAAGTAGAGAGAAGACTTAAAAATGCTTTAGAAGCAATGGGATTAACTGCAGGTTTTGGGATTGCTATCGAAGCATATGTAAGGTCTGCTAAATTATTAAAACAATTAAGAAAGAGAAGAGAAATTGAGCAGACTCTTGTTGAAGATAAGGCACTTACTAAAGACATAGCTGATGAGATTAAAGAGATTAAAGATACAGAAGTAAAACAAACTGCTAGTAAAGAATTAGAAAAAATAGAAGCAGAAGTTAAGGAAGTTAAGAGCAGGTCAGAAATAGAAGAAAAAGAAATTGATAATGTTTTTTCCTTAGAAGAGGCTAGGAAGAAAGAGGATCTTGATAAGCTTCATATAAAAGATAAGCCCCTAGAAGATGTTGTTAAAAAGCCGACTGAAGGAACAATTCATTCCTTAGAAGAGGCTAGGAAGAAACAGCCTCCTAAACAACCTCCTACAGGAGAGAAAGAGGGCAAGCTTTATCCCAGTGCTTTCTTTACTGATTTAAAGAAAATGAAGCTATTAAGAGAAATGCCAGATACACGAAAGGCTTTGACGAGCTTAACAGATGATGAAGGGAACCCTTTATTAAGAAGAAATACTATAGCAAGGATGCTTAAAGATGGACTTAATCCTCTCAAATTAAATAAGCTCTCTACTAAACAAAGAGAGGAAGTCTTTAAGGCTTTCGAAGATGCAGGCTATGGACGGCACACTATCTTAGAAGCAGGAACTCCAGAACCTAAACAAACTATAGGTGAAGTAGAAAACATAACCTATGGAATGGGAGACACTCCTAATAAAGACTTATTTAGAGATATTCATTCAGGAGTAGCTATTGATGCTTTAGACGTTAGAGAAATGAAGAGATACATGACTATCAATTTAGATATGCTAAAAAGAAACTCTGAACTTCTAAGGTCTAAAACATTAAGAGAGTCTGATGAATTTGCTTGGAAAAAACTCTTTCAAGATACAAAGAACCTTATGGGAAACATTGCTATTACATTCTCTTACTATACAAAAGCAGGGACCATACAAGGCCAAGCTCTTCATGCTAGAAACGTTTTCTCTATGGAAGAGTTTTCTGACCACAAGATATTTAAAAAAATCACCGACCTTATGTTTAGCCCTTCTAACAAAGAAAGCTTCGATGCTCAAATCCTAAAAACTCTAAGTGAGATCAGTAAGCACACCGACAAAAATCAAAGTTATTCCCTTATGAGACTCATCGATAACCTAGGAAACAAATCTAAACCAGGAATAAATGCCTTAGCCAACGTCATGTCAAATGTAATGTACCACTCAACCCTCTCCCTCTCACAACCAGGAGTAGCCCTCTGGACAGGATTAAATTTAACAGACCGAGTAGCTAAGGATTTTTTGCAAGAAACAGTGGATTATTTAGCAGATAGAGAAACTAGAAATGGTTTTACGGCTCATAGAATGTTTTTAAATATGTGGCAAGCTTTGTTAGTGAAGGATAAAAATCCTAATTTATATAAAGATACATTTAATGTGCTTATAGGGAAGGACTCCACTCTGCCCATTCCTAATTATTTTAAATATCAAGGAGAAGAGACTCTATTTGCTCGTCATTTTAAAGATGGGACTTTTATGAAACAAGTTGCATCCTTTCTTGAGCCTTTACAGCAAATCAAATCAATAGATGCTTTTTATGCTAATCTTACTTATCGATATATGATGAACTCCTTAGCTGATATAGAGGCAAGAAAGTTTTTTAAAGTAGGGACTGAAGAGTTTGTAGCTAAACAAAAAGACTTATTTAGAAATCCTACTCCAGAGATGTTAAGAGAGGTTGAATTCAGAATAAGAGATATTACTTATGCTCGAAGAGGTAAGGATGCGCCCGCTATTATAGGCCCAGAGAGTAGAATAGATAAGACTCCAGAAGGTGCTCTCATAGAGACTCCTACTGGATTAGGAGCCTTTTATAATAAAATAAGAGATGGTATCGGAAAATTGCCTTTTGGAACAGGTATTGTTGCATCTTTTCCACTTCGATATATGAACCCCGCTCTTGCTTTTATGAATGACATAGTTATGAAAACACCCGGATTAAATTTATTAAACCCAGAAACTAGAAGGTTACTGAGAGGAACTCCAGGAGAGAAATCTAAAGTCATGTATGATATGGTTATAGGTTCTGCTCTTTATGCTATGGGTTATGAGTTAGCATCAAGAGGTACTTTAAGCGGCTATGATACTTCTAATAAGGTATGGAGAGATCCACTAGAAGGGAAAGGCAGGACAAAACATAATGTTATAATTTTTAATAAAGGAAGTGATAAAGAAACAATTATAAAATTTCCCCCTGGGAGCCCGTTCTTTTCCTTGCTTTCGTTAGGAGCAACTATTCAAAAAGCTGTAGACTCAGGTCTTCCAGAAGAAGATGCTTATAATTTCTACACTATGGCTTTTTCTGCTTATATGAATTCAATGACAGACGGTGATTTTGCAGAAAGATTTGATTGGAATGCAATTAAGTTTTTATTTGATGAGGAAGGAAGAGAGAAGTTTTTAACAGGAGCAATGGCAGGAACTTTTCGTATGTTTGTACCTTACGGAGGTGCCCTTTATAGATGGAATAACATCAAAGGAGGATACAAACAGACTAAAGTTGTAAGAGAAGATAAGCCTAATGTAAAAGGAGACACTAACAGATTTACTGAATGGGAACGTATTTGGGAACAAGTATTGACAAACATACAGGCTTTGATACCTGGTAACGGAGTTCCTCCTGTACTAGATGCTTTTGGTAAGGCCGTATTCTTTCCATCTGGAATTAAACGTAAAGATGTTTCACCTATTGTAAGTCTTTTTAATCCGTTTCAATATGGTGAAAGTAACGCTAAAGACGATATAGTGCGACAAGAAATAGAGGAAGCCTTTGGCTCTCGTTCTTTTATAAAGCATTATTCTAGAGGAGACTCTCGAGACTTAGCCATACGGTCGATTATGCCTTCTCAATGGTTTAGCCTTACTCAATTTACACATGATAAACCTAAGTCTTACAATCCTATAATAAGAGGTATGCCTGAAGCTATACAAGCTCATGAAAGAGTTGCTAATCTAGAGATGAAGTATAGACGGCAGTTAAAAAACATAGGTTCTAAGTATAGGATGCCTGTAAAATGGTATAATATGCTTATTCATCTTTCCAATGGTAAGCTAGATGAGCTGTGGTTTAATGAAAAAGAACTTGAAATGGTCAGAGGAAAGAAACCAGCAGGCAAAGACTGGGTACAATTAACTAGTAAGAAACTCTACCAACAAGGAGTGAAAAGTTTCTTTGGAGGGGCAACCGTTGAAGACTCTTTCTATACTATAAGTAAACGCAAGGCTTTAGAAAATATGATTAAGAGTCCTAGGTATCAGAAAGTTAAGAAAGAAGGCAATACTGAAGTACAATCTTACTTACTTCTTTATGTTTTTCAAAGATATAATTATTTATCTAGAAATTTATTTAATCAGTTATTTAGAAAGCAAATAGCAGAAGAATATAAAAAAGATATAGACGACATTGAGTCAATTCATAAACAATTAGGAGGTTAATATGAGTATAGAACTAGATCAGAATATATTTATTTTAGTTATAGAAGACTCTGCAATAAAAGAATATCTTTTTGGGCTAGATGTTCCTTCTTATTCTATTATAAGAGTACAGAATTTAGACACTTGTGATTTCTTAGCTCCAGAAGAGGCCTATACAATAGCAGAGTCTTCTATAACTTTTAATGATGCACTTACTTTAAATGTAGGAGATAGGTTTGCCATTACAAGACAAACTCCTATCACTCAAACCGAAACCTTTGATCAGAGTGCGTATTTAAATGAGGGAGAGGTTGAAAGAGCCTTAGACAAATTAACATATATTGCACAAGAGATAAGAGGACAAAGTGGTAACTAATTTAGTAAGCCATCAAATTTTTTCTATTGATAAAATTAATCAAGGATATGATTTATATATAGATTTTTTGTATATTGACCAATTAAAAATTGTATTCGAAGCTGATAAAACTAAAGAACTTTCTAAAGACCATTGGTCAATTTTAAATAAGAAAATCTATATCCCTAGGCCAGAAGAGGTTGTATTTCCTAAAGAAGATAATAATGTGAGAGACCTTAGGATTATTAGAACCACAGAGCTAATACAGCCTTTAAATTTATTTGAAGGCAGAAAGCATTTATCATCTTTTGAAAAAGCTTTAGACCGAATAACTATGATCTTTCAAGAAATGAGGCCTAAAATACGTAATAAAACAGGAGATATTACTGATATTAAAAATATTATAAGCCCTGTTAATGCTTCCAGACCTCTTCTAACACAAGAAGAACTACTAGAAAAAGGAATAAGCAATAGTCTTTACTTGACCTATGGATGGCTAGTATCGGGCTTTAAAGGGGACGAAGAGACCTCTCTGTTCAACGAAGCACTAAATAGGGTGTCAGACCCCACCGCTTTCAAATCTTTTGCCATAACAGCGTACGGAGGCTGTGAAACGGATTTAACTGTAGCCTTTCCTAATCTAGGTAGTCGAGTATCGGCTTTAGGATTTATAGCAGTAAGAGAGAATTCTGAAATTACAAATATAAAATCTTTCACTTTTCAAGAAGAGGAAGAGTTGCGACTCGCAGGAGGAACTTTTAAGAAGCCTCCTGTATTAGTTAGAGTCGGAGGAATGAATTATAAAGTTTATTATATGAATACTTGTATGTGGACGGACATCAATGTATACTATCCATATCAAGTTTTCATTAAGAAAGGAGTCTAAATGAGATACTGTTTAATTTTTCTATTATTATTTTTTAATATATTCTACGCTTTTGCCTTAAATGAAGAAAGGCGACTGCCTCATAATGACCAGATAGCCCCTGGTTCACCTCAGAATATGATTACTAAATGTAGATATGTTCAGGGCTGTGTAGAGAGGACAGAGACGGATACTCTAAGAGTTTACGGTGAGAGTCCAACCTCTTTCAATGACTTTAATTTCTTGATGAGTTATTTCTCATCTAATATAACTCCTAATAGCGCTTGTTCTGACCACCATATAAATGTGTGGGTAGACGGAGCTATGATATGTGAGCCAGAAATTGCCCACGAACATGATCATGACCACGAAGCCTTTACTTTTCTAGAACATCCAGACACCCCAGACTCGTATAATCCTTTAGGAGCCAATTCAGGGGTAAATAGGGTGTTTAGAAACACTGGTTCTGGTGTAGAGACTGCCATTGGAGGCACTGTAATTCTTCCGAGGATTTTACCACAGACCAGTGCTATTAACATAGGAGCCAGCGGAACTAATCAGTTTAATAATTTGCATGTAAAAACCATAACTTTAAATGAAGATGCCTGTGGAAATAGCCAGTACTTAGGGACTAACGCATCAGGTACTAAAGGCTGTTTTGCACTGCCTACTTTCACAGACTCAGACACTCTAGGAGCTTTATCTTGTTCTAATAGTCAGATAGCTAAATGGAACGGAACAGCCTGGGCTTGCGGTGATGACATAGTAGGAACTGGCGGTGAAGTTTCTTCTGTGGATACTACTGATTTACCAGCATCCACCACCATTGACGAACTTAGAGGAGCAAGCTCAGCAATTGAAAGTAAAATAACAGTTCAAAACCTAGCTGTCCAGCTTTCCCCTCTAATAAATATTTCACCTAACCCTGTTAGTTTCGAAAGTCTTACAAATACCCCCGCTACATTGGGAAATCCAGGACAGATAGCGCAAGTTAATACCGCAGGGAATGCTTTGGAGTTTGTTGATCTTCCAGACCCTACCGCTCCTATTGACGCTTCCGTTGATACAAATGATTTACCAGCATCAAGTACTATTTCTAATCTTAGAGGAACTGCCATTAACGCTATAACAGCACCTAATAACCAATTTATTCTAGACCAAAATACTAACACTGTCCCCACAGGATTATGGTCAGACGGTATTACTATGTATGTGTTAGATAGAACCGATAAAAAAATTTATGCGTATAATTTTATTACAAAAGCTAGAGATGCTTCAAAAGATATAAACGGGCTTAATAACAGTGCACACAATGGTCTCTGGTCTGATGGTACTGATATGTGGGTGGGTGAGGGAAATAGAATAACCCCCTATTCTTTTTTAGGAGTACGAGACACAAGTCGTTCTATAAATACAAATATTGTGCGTAATTTTTGGTTGGACGGAACAACTATGTATCATGTAAGTGGATCTAGCAGTATTAGAGTGTGGGATATTACTACAGGGTCAAGAATTCTTAGTGAAGAATTTAGCACTAGAGATACCCATGCAACTGATTTAATACTTGAGGGAATATGGGGAAATGAAACTACTATATATATTGCTCAAAGACAAATTCCAGACGGAATGCGAATATTGGCATACAATAAAATAACTAAACAAAGAGAATTGTCTAAAGAGGTTACTTTAACTTCAGAGATAACATTTAGTACTGGTGGGGTACAAGGTCTATGGTCTGACGGCAACTCTTGGTATATGGAATCTCTTATTGTACCACAAAGTATATTGGCATTTGACTTCATTACAGGTCAACCACTCACTGGCACAGGCACTATAGATATTCCTACTGAAAGTAAAATCACAATCCAAAACTTAGCTGTTCAGCTTTCTCCTTTAATTACTACAGGCGCAGACCTAACCAGCCAAGTGAATGCCAACACAACACGCTCCACTTCTAATGAAGCTAAAATTGAAACTAATAGAGAGGAAATTGTTTTATTAAATAGTACTAAAAATGAAGCTATTGAAGATCACACACTTCTTGAAAGAAATTCAGGGGACATAGCTCTAGGACACATCACATCAGAAGATGCCAGCAGACTTCCACTGACTGAACCAGACAGTAACGATTATATAACTTACTTCAAAAGAACAACTCATACCAATGAGTTTGTAGACCATCCTGTTAGGTTAGGTGAAACCATTGACGGTTATCACTATTCAAAAGACACAACTACATTTGTTCAAGGAAACATAGACTACACAAGACCAGATGCTTTAGCAGACCCAAGGACAGTGACAATTACTCCTACGGGTTACGCTAGAAGAGCTGTAGCCAATAGAGGTAATGTGTGGGGAAATCCTTTTGGATACCACACAGCTTCCAATGACTCTAGATTAGCTTTTCATGTAGTCGGAAGAATACAAGGAACTTGCACAGATTTTGGCTCTCACGCTTTTACTCGTGAAGAAACAAGGCCATCTGGTGCTGTTTCTAATGAAACTATTTGTGGTAGTACTACGACAGCATTGGGTTCGGCTTCAAGTGTTGCTAGGATTAACTCGATCATATTTTGGAACTCAGTAACAACTACTGTAGAGAAATGGGATGTGAACGCTCAAGGCGATGCCTACATAAAAGACGAAACTCCACAGCCAACTGAATACAGGCTTAGAATAGCTAACACTAACATTCCTTTTGCTCTTGAGACAGGTGCAGATAATGCAAGATTATTTATAAGAAACGCAGACCGGACTAGGTTCGCTGATAACTTCAGAATTGTTCTAAACGGACACGCTTTAGAACTAGGTACCTTTGCTATAGTGGATTCAACTACAAGACTTAATAATGACATTTCTATTTTTTACAGCTTAAACAGAAACTTATTCTCACCCACAGGACACGTGGACACTTTAGATTTTAGAGGAACTGGTGTTACTTTTGGTGAGATTTTAAACGGTGATAATACTGTAGTGTCTAGAGTTCTTACTAGTCATTTTGAGGGAAGTGGAGGCAGTGAAACATTCTTAGGACTTACCGATACTCCTAGTGCTTTTGGTGGCGAAACAATAGACAGAGTTCTCGTATCAACTGGAAGTGTTCTTAAATTTGCGGATAATAACGTACGGGTTCCTCATATTTTTCCCATAGACAATAATAGGAACATAGGAGGTTTAGCAGACTCTCAATTCAACGCAGGATATTTTAGTCGTTTATTTCTAAATGAGTCCGAATGTGCAAACGGAACAAACAATCGATACTACGGGACTAGTAGCTCTGGTGTGAGAGGCTGTCATGATCTACCGACTTCCACAGATACTTTAGCAAGCTTATCTTGTTCAAATAATGAAATAGCTAAATGGAATGGCACAGCTTGGACTTGCGCTAGTGATGAAGAGGGGAGTGGTGGTGGAACTATCATAGGAAGTGCAGACGGCGTAGATACAGCTCATCTGCCAGGTGTTCTTGAGATAGAAAGCTTAAGAGGTAATAGTACGCAAGAGGTAGATAGTGAGTTTGATTTTGTTTCTGATAACGATAGACCTACAGGAATATGGTCAAATAGAATTACTGTGTGGATTGCTGATAATGCTGATGATAGACTATATGCATACGTATTAACAACTGGAACAAGAGACACTTCTAAAGAATTTGATTTAGCTTCTGCTAACAATAACCCTGTAAGCATATGGTCAGATGAAATTACTATGTGGGTGGTTGATGGTACAGACGCTTTTATGTATGCATACACATTAGCAACTGGAACAAGAGACACTTCTAAAGAATTTGATTTACATGGTGATAACGATAGCCCTGCAGGAATATGGTCAGATGGCACCACAATGTGGGTATCTGATACTGGGGGTAGACTATATGCATATACACTAGACACTGGAGCAAGAGACACTTCTGAAGAATTTGATTTACCTAGTGAGAATGCTAGCCCTTCAGGAATATGGTCAGATGGTACTACTATGTGGGTAATTGATGCAGCAGACGCTTTTGCATACGCTTACCCACTAGCCACTGGAATAAGAGACACTTCTGAAGAATTTAATTTATATGGGGATAACGCTAGTGCTAGAGGCGTATGGTCAGATGAAATTACTATGTGGGTGGTTGATCATATCGATACCAAAGTCTATACTTACAACCTAGCTTTAAAAACCAGAGTCACTCAAAGAAGTATTTCTCAAGAAAGTCAAATACTAATTGACAACCTAGCCAATCAATTAACTCCTTTAGTTTCAGGAAGATTTGTATCTGATAATCTACCACCTAATCCAAGAACAGACCACATTTATTATTTAACAGATGATGTCTCCAATGAGAATTTAAGATCTGATACAGTACTAACTATAGGAGATTTTGCAAGCTCAGACTTCTTTGGATATGGTACGGGTGAAGGTGAATACCCCTCTGATACAGGAGGAAGCGTAAGGGATACAGGAGAAGGAGCTTTGTATTCTATAGGATGGAGAAACGATACAAGCACAACTTTTACTGTTAGGATTTCAACTAGCAAACGAATAAGCGGGGAAACACTTAACCTTATCTTCCCAACTGTAAGCTTTACCTTTGCAGGTGTCACCTCAAGTACAACTACAGACATTAAGCACTATACCTACAGTTTAACTGGTCAGCTTCCATCTAGATACTTGACTGCAGGAACAGAAATTCCTTTTAACATTAAATATCAGGATGGTACATGGGAGTATGACGGAGTCTCTACTACTAAAGGTCTTTATTACTCTGTGGATGCTAATCACTATGAAAGAATAGACGATGTATTTACACATCAAAAACAAGACCACAGAATAAATTTAGTTAAGATTGCCCCTACTTCAAGCCCAGTAAGAAATGGTCTGTATGGATTTAATTCAAGTGAAGGCTCAAGACAAACAATACCCTCCTCCATAACAGCTTTTGTTTATTACTCAAACTATGCATTACTATCCTCATCAGAATTAAACAGAAGAGGTTTGGTAAGAATACACGTCCAAGAAGACGATGATAGTAATTCATTAACAGAAGTTTCCATTGGAGCCTATAGAAGAAACATAAGGAAAATTGATAGGAGCGGTGAATTTAACATTTACCAGTCAACAAACTCTATGACAAACGCTAACTTTTTTGGAACGAGTTCCACAACTCTTGATCCAGACGGTGGAATATTTGATGTTAACATAAGGATGTCAGATGGTAGGTGGATTTTTAATAATACAGGAGAAATCTTAAACCCAGCAGGATTAAATAAAGTGGATTATGGGGACGGTGTAGTTGAACTTTTAAATGTCTCTTCTGGTTTTGCAACTCAGAGTAACCGCTTAGCCTATTTTGAATTTGCCGACCACGAACGGGGGATTTATCATCGAGCCTCTGGAAATTCAATTTTACATTTTGCTATGAAAGTAAGAAATACGACTGCAAACTCAAATAATAGATCAACTGTACAAGGTTCAATTCTTCTAGACGATTTTCGTCAGATGCCAGCAATAGATGTAGCAGGAACGCCTAGCGCACTAAATAACTATACATTAGCTTTTCACTCTAAGAACAGACACAACTCAACTTCAGGTACAGATTATATATATATAGCCCGTTCAACGAATGGCATCAGGCTAGGCACACAAGATTTAGCTGACTCCTTAATAATAAATTTTAGAGTAAACTTAGAGATTAAAGAATAAGGAGGGAAATAATATGCATTTAATAATAATATTTTTAGCTTTTACGGTTATAAATGATGTATCAAAAAGACAGACTGGTTTGATTGAACATCTTGAACAACGAGTTAAAATATTCGAAGTGGAAATACTTCATTGTGGTGATGAGGAATTTGATAAGCTTGTTCTAGAATACTTAGATAACTGCAAGCACTCACCCAAAGACAAAGTAGAATGTCTTGATAGAAGAGCGGAAGAAGTTAAAAAAAATCTTTACAATCTTAGACTTGAATTCTATTACCAATGTATGAAAGGCGAGGACGGATGGAAGATAAGATTATAACCATAACTATGAACGGAGGGCATCTTTACTTATTATCTTTTATAGCTACCCTTGTTCTTGTATTTGGGTCTATCATCATAAAGCTTGCAAGAAAGAACTATGTTAATCAGTTGAAGAATTTTAAAGAGATGTTGCAGGTGGTCGAGAAGAATTTGTGTGCTAGGTTAGAGACGCATAAGAACCAGATTAGTAAACTGTTTGACTATATCCATAATTTAAAGGATAAGAAATAATATGGGATTTCTTAGAGATGTATGCAGAGAAATAAAGTACATATTTACTTATAGTAAGTCTTCCAGTCCAGGTCTAGATGATTATTTTACAGAGGACTCTTATGTAGATATGGATTTCAAAGATGCCGGTGTTAAGCTTGAGGATATAAAAGGAAAAAAATTCAGAGGTTGTACCTTTACAAAATTTAATTTTGAATACTGTAATTTTATAAATACAAAGTTTACCCATTGTATATTTACACGTGTGAATTTTGATAAGTGTGATATGTCAAGAGTAAAGATGGAAAATTGCAAACTGCATGACACTGAAATTACAAACAAAGGAATAGATGAAAGTGCTTATGATCAAAGTGATTGAATATATCACTATGCATGTAGGTGCGGTTATAGTTATAGCTCTTGTTCTTATCTTATTTCAAGCAGCTTGTTTATTGACTATAGCTTTACTAGGGCTTTTCTAATATGAAACAGAAAAAGCAATGGACATTTTTAAGCATCCCTAAAGTAGCTTTCGGCGAGATGGAACAAGATAAACTGGTAGGGATAAAGTCCGCTCCTATTCTCAGTACTAGAAAAAGAATTGTAACAGAGGATTTTCTTTTTTATGTTGACGGAGAAGAAATGGTTATACCAAAAGGTTTCATTTATGATGGTCTTAGTGTCCCTCGTATATTCTGGTGGATAGCTTCACCTTATGCTTCTGGAGATACAGAGGCTGCGATACATGACTTCCTCTATTTTACAGGATTTTATAGTAGAAAAATATCGGACTATATATTCTTAGGAGGATTAAGAGGGCTTGACAAAAGTTTTTATATCAGGTTCACTTTACTAGTAGGGGTTAGACTCTTCGGTACGAAAGCTTATAATGACCATAGGAAAAAAGATAAGGATTTAGAAAAGAAAACAATTATAAACGCAATAAAGAAAAGGAGACAATATGTCAGCAATGAATACAGGTAAGAAAAAAATGATATTAACAATCCTAGCAAAGTTCGCACCTCAAATGGTAAGGTTCTTAGAGCCTCACCTCAGAGCATTTATCAAAGAGAAAATCCCAGGAGACTCAGAGCATGAGGATCAAATAGTGGATACCTTTGAAATAATACTAGGTAACTTAGCAGAACATAAACTAGGTTTTGACATCGATGGAGATGGCAATATAGGAAGCATCACAATTCCTATAAGGAAGAAAGCAGTGGTACGTATTCCAGTAGAAGAAGTAGGAGACATGCAAGACAAATCAGAAGAGAATGACGGGAGCGAAGTAGGCAACCTTTTATAATGGCCCACTTAAAGAAAAATAAAATCCTTGAGGCTGGCTCTAAGCTAGTCCAGAAAGGGCTAACAAAAACAATCTCTTCTTTTGCAAGTTTTATGGGGGGGCCTATAGGGTGGATACTTTCTTTTATGACCAGTCATATAGTAAAGCTGAAGTTGATGCCTTACATATGGAAACAAGAAATAATTTTGAAAGCTATCCTTGAAGAGATTGCAGATCGAGAGCGATTTAAAGCTCCATCTCAAGCGAAACATATTGACGATTATCTTAAGACAAGAAACAAACTATCGAATAGAAAGGACAAACAGGAATGAAACTATTATTTTTAGCCACCAGCTTATACCTCGCTGCTTGCAGTCATTCCATACCTACGCTTCCCGAAAGTAAACTCATGACATACACTTGGGTAAGCGGGCAAGATTGGGATATGGAAAACTTTTGTATCTCGCAGTCCTTTACAATAACTAATGAGTTTATAGGTTTTGAAAAAGACTCGGCCATTGTGGATAAAGAGCTGTGTCTTAACATAACTGGATTCCCTTTAGAAGACTGGAATAAATTTGATAAGTTTTTAAAGTCTTTATATGATACTCACAACTTGCCTAATGAAAGAATAAATTTAAAAAGAACATCGATAAAGAAAGGAGTGTTATATGAAAAAAATAAATAAATCAAAAAAGAAAGACATGAAAAAGAAAGTATATAAAAAGAAAAAGAAAAAGATGAAATGAGTATAGTATTTAAAGGTGAGGGGATAAGGAGTATCTCCTCGCCACCTCTAGACCTAAAACAAAAATTCCTGTTAGTCCTTACTAAAAGTGAAATAGACGTGGTCTATATTCTAGTGTCTCAGTACTTAAGAGTTACTAAAACTTCATCTTCCTTGTCCATTCCTAAAAGTACATTCTTTTATCGTATGAAAAAAATATATAAGAAGCTTAACATTCATCAGTCTTACAGTAGAAGACTAGTACTATATATAATGGCCACTACTGTACCCGAGAACGTTCAAATTTTAGATCAGATAGCAGAAGAATTAGCCAGTCCTCTTGTAACAAAAACAAAAGAATATAAGAAAGATTATCTACCTTACTTCGAAGTGAACAAGGTCTAGAAAGGTACCGTCCTTAAAACGATTATCTCTATCAAAGTTTCCACCCCATACTAATTCTATATCGGGGCAGTATGAATCTTTTAGCATGTAGTAAGCTGAGAACATAGCACCCGCAAGAAAATAAAACCGACCTCTCTCAGTGGCTATGTCTTGGACTTCTTTGCAAAGTAGATTCCTGTCCTTTGGTATGTTACCCCAGCCTTCGAATGGCTGAAGTAAAAGATCGACGGCCATACCCTTGCAATGGGGAGCGGATTCGGGATTAGACTTCCATTTGCTAGCCCCTGTCTCACATAGTTTTATTTGTCTGTCTACAGTCCTAAGGCCTTCTAGTATCTGTACTTTTAAAGGGTCTTTCTTTTCATACTTCTTCTCAACCATAGAGTTTATAATGTGAGAAGCTAAGTAAACTATTGCTTTCATAGAAGACTCCACTCCCATTAGCTTGTCTTTGTTGACAAGATACTTAACTACGAATTTATCCTCCCAATTGTTTCTTTGAGGAGATGAGTTTATTTTTATAAGATCAAGTAAAACAGAAACTCTCATTTATAAATCCCTAAACACGTTTCTATTGTCATAGTTCTTAGACTCTTGAGAAGTCTTGACTCCTATGAAAAACTCGACTGCTTCCTTCCCCTCACCTAATACAAAATGAGCAGGCTCAGTAGTCCAGCCTGTGTCCTTAAACTCTTGTAAGACCAGGCCTATGAGTTCTAATAATCTAACCGAAGTATAAAAAGAGTTCTCTACTTTAGTCACTGGATTGATAACGTCTAGTTTCTCTGCAGTCCTATAAATTTCATCCCATCCTTGCAAAGGATACCGAATAGGATCAAGCGATAAACTGTGTGCTTTGTTCATGCTGAATATCCATGGTATTCCGATGCCATCATTGAAAGTCTCTCCTATGTAACAAGGAACGATATAGTCATTGTATATTTTTTGCAAGCCCTTCACCCCATACAGGTTGATGCCTAATTTATAAAGAGACTTAGAGGATACATTGTACCTTTCTTTGTTTTCTCTACCTTTTCCCATTGGCCTCTACTTGCTTTCTCACTGCTTCTATTATGGAGTCTCTGTATAAAGGGGAGCATAATATATACTTGCCACCAGCTACTCGTATCTTGTCTTGCATTTTAGATTGAGCTTTGTTCTGTCTGCCTCTCATACTCTTAAACTCTATTCCTACAAACTGACCAGCAATACATAAAATGCGATCAGGTATGCCGTTACCTCCTAAGTTCTTACTAACCCAAACACCTTCGATAGCTCGAAGCTTTCTGACTACGTCTCTTTCTAACTCTGACTCAACCGGCATGCTCTTTCAAATGTCCTTTTGCAAAACTATGTCCTACACTCGCAGTCACTTTCATTTTAATTCCATTAAATGGCTTATAGCTTTTAGACATTTGATCCATTATTTCATTTATTATGCTAAGGTCTGACACCTCAAAAAGCAACTCGTCATGTATTTGACACACTAAGTGAACACCAGGTCTGTTTCTCAATGTGCCTGTCATAGGGCACATAAGGCTTACCATTGCAGTCTTTATTATGTCTGCCCCAGATGATTGAATGAGGTAATTTATTGCCCTGTAAGACAACTCAGGGGCTAGTTTAAGGACACGTCCCTTCCAGTTCTGGATGTACCCACGTCTTTCAGCGATACGACGTACAGTCTGAACAAAATTCTTAAGCGGTGGAATACGATCATAGTATCTCTGCAAGAATACTCTAGTATCTCCTTCAGTCATACCTAAAGAAAGAGAGAGAGACTTGATGCCCGCTCCGTACAGTATGCTGAAGTTAACTGCTTTAGCTTTTTCACGAGAAACTTTTAAGCTATCAGCTATCACTTGATGTATATCAAGGCCAGAATTAACAGCCTCAATCAAAGGCTTGTATCCGAGATAATCCAAAAGAAGTCTATACTCTTGCTGTGAGTAATCTATTGCAACAAAACTACTGCCAATCCTAGCAGTGAAGCATTTCCTTACTGATAGTGCTTTGCTCTCTGACTCAGTATCTTCACTGTCTTCTATCTCTATCTTTGGTAGTGTCTGCATAGCAGGGCTTTTAACAGAGAAACGTCCTGTCACACATCCATTGATGTAATAAGACGGGTGGACTTTATACCTTCCCTCTTCATCTTGAATGCAATGCTTGTATGTTGTTTCTAAAAATTCACCGACCTTACTTAAAACTCTGTAAGTTTTTAATGCGCTTAAAAATTCTTGAGGCCAATAGTTTTTGTATTTGTTAAGGGTGTACTTATCAGCCATTATGTTATTAGTTTTAGGATTGACTATATACTTCCAGCCTTTAGCTTCACACACTCTTTTAATTTGTGGATTAGACTTACAGTTGAAAGGTTCTTCTGCAATGTTATCAAGTATCTCTTGAGTCTCTAGTAAATCTGTAGAAACTTTCCTTCTTTGTCGAGTAAGCTCGGACATATCAACACCTATCCCACGAGTAGCCATATTGCTGACTACTTTAATAAGTTTATTTTCATCTCTGATTAAGGGTTTAATAGGTTTCATTCCATCTCCTTCAATGCTTTAAGTTGTTTAAGTCCTATAAGGTAGCAAAGCTTAGTGTCTTTTGTACAGTAGAGTCTTAGAATGTCATCAGGTACATTCTCATATCGTGGGTTGAAAGGTTTCTTTCTATGGATACGGTCATATAGTTTGTGTTCTAGTATGTATTCTAAAGGCTTGTCATCTTTAGGACCGAACCCGTACTTTTTAGCTAGAAGATTGAGAGATTGAAATGGTTTATTGTACATAAGAAATTCAGCCTCCATAGTACAGAACAAAGACCTTTTAAATTTTAAAGACAAATTGTACTTAGCATTGTATTTAGCTATAGCTCTTGAAATACAAGTGTAATCGTAAATAGCATTGTGAGCTATAGCTAAACCTCCTTCTTTGCAAAATGCCTCTTGCAAAAAAAATATAAAGCTTTCATCGTTTACTACAGGTTCCCTCTCTTCTTCTAAGTGAGAGGGGTAATTGTTTAAATTAAAATACCAATGGTCTTCTTTGCTCTGTACTCCCAATCCTATGAGTTCATTGTTCCCCATAGGATTGAAGTCGCCATACTTTTTATAATCATATCGTGTCTCAACGTCAAAAGCTATGATTTTACTTTGTGCAATGGAAAGGATTCTCTCTCTAAGTGATGGCCACTTTTTTGAATTTTGATGAGGGTGAGACATATTAAATCAGGCCTTCGACCGTATCATCAATACTAGTAGCGTCTATGTTCTCAGCATAAACAGGCTCTGTGGCAGACTGTGGGTTGATAGCGTGGTTAAGAACGGGTTGAGGTTGAGGTTTTGGAGCAGCAGTATCAGGATAATTTGTCTTTTTTGCGTAGGTGTTTACTGGCGGTGTGCCTTGAGAAGTCTGGCCTATATGTGAAGCAGTCTGGCCCATAGGTGGAGTAGAAGACATAGGTCTAGGTGTAGGGACATGGGCTTGGGGCTGGGGATGGGCAGGGGCAGGGGTGCGTTCATAAATACTCTGATTAGAATTAGCAATGCTTGTTTCTACTAGTTCTTTCTTGTCTACTCTTACAGATTGCAACCATTCATAAGCTTTGTCCTGTACGTGCATAGGCACGTCTTCTCCTCTTCTAAAAGTAGGAACAAGATAAGTGTGACCCGCAGTCACTCTCTCTTCAGAAGATAACACCACGCTGTAGGCACAGGGAGCTAGGTTTAATTGTTTGTTTCTAGAATATATCTCAGTGGATAAGTCACATCCTTTAGAATACCCAGCCCCAGTGAAGCCAAAAATATAAGGGATGGATGTGTCCCAGTAGCCTTCAGCTGACCTTAAGAAACCAAAATAATACATACATTTCCTAATCACTCTGATTAGCGTAGGGTGTCCTTCTATCCCGCTTCTTAATTCTAATGAGCCTACGTAGTTAGGGCTTGAGGGGTTAGTATCCATAGGAAAGGTTCGTATGAAATCAAGTGTGTTCTTAATAGCATCTTGCTGATACTCAATACAGCCTAGAGTCTTATAGAAAAATACCATTTCCATCTCGTTATTTTGATCGCTTATTACTTGATTAGTGACAAGAGAAACAAACTGTCCTTCTTTACAGATGCCCTCGGCTATCCCTTTAAACTTACCTTGTGCTAAGTACACTCGTGGTATCGTAGTGCTTTCTTTAGACGTGTCCACTCCCTCATGCCATTGTTGCATAGTCACCCCTAGTCCTACCTCAGCTTTCTTTTCTCTCGCTATTTTTTTAGTCGTTCTTTTCATTTTGTTTTTCCTCCTTATTGTTATTTGTCCTTACTAATTTTATCTCTGGACTTTTATTTCTATTAAAAGTTTCTGTTTCATTATTGTATGAGTTTATATCAAGACTGTCATACTTCTCTTCTGCTAAGATGGCCATTTTCATACTGTCTTTTATATGCTCATACTCATACTCGTTTGATCTCTTAATCTCCCTTTTATATATCTGATAGACCACATAAAGGGTAGTGTCATTGTCTGTAAGTTTAGTAAAAAGAATTTTACCTGTGTGCTGTTTGTCAGAAGTAAAACTACATCTTTTTATAGTCGAATTTTCCTTATAAAGAAAATGCTCTGCCATTATTTTATTTCTCATTCTTGGTGTCATTTTATTTACCCTTTTTTAAAAGTTCGTTTTGCATCTCTCTCACATCTGATTCGTAAGTCATAAGTAGCTTACTAGCTGTGTACTTATTTTCTTTTAATGCTTCAAGATATTTGTCATGTTCTGGCTCTTGTTTCTTCCAAATTTCAAATTCTAATTTGTAATGAATTGAATCGTATAACCTGTAAAGCGTATCAAGCCTTGACTCCATTATTTTTAACGCTTCTTCTTTCATTGAAATTTCTTCGCTCATATTTTCCTCCTTTTTGTTTTTTGTTTTTCTTTTTTTAATATAGTATTTTTAATAAGACGCAAAGCCCAACCATCTAGGTCTTCAACCTTGATCGTAGCTTCAACAGGAATATGGCTAAAGCATTCTTTAATCCATTTAACTTGTTTATCAGTTAGCAAATTTGAATAAGCCATCATATGCTTCTCTGCTTGCTCAGCGTTTAGTCCTATTTCTTTTCTTGGCATTGTTTCTTCTTTTCCATTATTTCTTTTCTTGGCATTGTTTTCTCTTTTCTATTATTTCCTGTCTCTTACTGTCTCTTGTACTGTAATCAACTCGTCCTTTACAGTCTGCTATGTACCTCTTAAGGCTGTCATAGTCACGTCTTAAAGCACCCATCTTAAAAGCCATCTGGTTCGCATAACAAAGCTCACTAAACTTATGCATAGACTTGTCATAATCTTTTGTTTTAGAATTATCAGGAAACAAAGCTTTTTCTATCAGCTCCTCACCCTCAGCAATAACATTGTACATCTGCTCATTGACTTCTCTGACTATATCTTCCTCGGTTAATGTGTCTTTATAGTTAGTTTCGAAACTATCTATCACCTCAAGCTCGAAGCTTTGTCCTTTTAAATCCCCGCTGACTAACTCATAGGCTTCTTGTTTTGTAAATCTCATTCTCATTTTATTTTTCCTCCTTCTCGCAGCCAACTGCAGGAACAGGTGTGGGAGTATCTTCTAAATCCATAAAGTCAACCTCTTTCTCTTTAACCGCCTCTTGTTTTATCCACATAATACCAGCATTTATGAATGCTTTAGGAAACTCTGCATATACAGGTACAACTATATCTTGCAACTCTTGTCTTTCTCCTTCTAAAGTAAAAGCATAATAAGTTTCAGTAGCTCCTTTAAACAATTTTCTTGTCTTCTCCATCTGTTCTTTTTTATTTTTTAAATTAATTTTATCTTGTCTCTCTGTTTCCTTATACAGTGCTGCATAGTGTTTTTCATCCCAAGACACAGACCCCGCTTCTATTTCCTTTGCAGTTAGTGACCTAGAATCACCTCCAAATAACAAATAAATTCCATAAAAAATAACTAGCATGCTTATCCCTAGAATTAACACGCTGACAACAGGTGAATTTGTATTTAAATAACTCATTTTAATTCCTTTCTTTTGTTTGTTCATTTTAATTCCTTTCTTTTGTTTGTTCATAAAAGAAACGCAATGCCCAGTAATCAAGTTGATCAAGACTAAAAGTATTTAACTGATGGTGAGTATTAAGCATTCTAAAATATTTTTTCATAATTTCAATCTGTTCCTTAGTTAATGTATCTGCATAATTCATCATGTATTCTTCTGACTCTTTAGTGTCTAGCCTTATTTCTTTCTTTTGTTTGTTCATTTTATCTCTCCCTTTATTCTTATAGCTTCAAAAACATTTAAAGCTTGCTGATAGCATTTATCTTGATTTTCAGCTTCCATCTCAGGAAACGATGGCCAAAACATAGCAATCATAACAGTAGTGCCTTGTTCTTTATGTTTAACTTCGTAGCGAATATTTTTTTTATAAAGCACTTTTCCAACGCGCTCAGGTTCATTATGAAAATATGTTATAATTTCGTCGCTATCTGCTAAAGAATATTTCTTTTTTATTTCTTTAACCCATTCTTTTTCACTCATAAATTATGTCTCCTTTCTTTTGTTTGTTCACAAAATAAACGAAATGCCCAGTAATCAAGTTCATCAAGACTAAAAGTATTTAACTGATGGTAAGTATCAAGAATTTTTAAATATCTTTTCATAATTTCAATTTGTGTCTTAGTTAATTCATCTGCATAGTTCATCATGTATTCTTCTGACTCTTTAGTGTCTAGCCTTATTTCTTTCTTTTGTTTGTTCATCATTACTACGCATCTCCAAAGAAAAGGAAAGCCCAGCAATCAAGCTGATAAAAACTATAAGTCTCTTTAGAAGAATGACTTCTTAAATACTTTTTCATATGTCTAATCTGTCTCTTATTTAAGTTATCTGCATAGTTCATCATGTATTCCTCTGCTTCTTTAGGGTTTAGCCTTATTTTTTTTGCCATACTAAACCTTATCTTTCGTAACACTCAAGGTCTTTGCAACATAAGGATCATCAAGACCAGGAACATCTACTTTCTCAGCCTCTTTCAATCCCAGCCTCTCTTTATGCTCTTCGACTATCGTCTTTGTATGACTCGCAGTCATAGTCAATCGACTAAGTAAGTAATCAGGGCTTGCATTGAGTACTATCCACTTATTAAACTTCTTTCTTTCCTCTAAGTCTTTAGGATATGCCCACTTCTCACTCAACTTCACTGTAAACCTACCCAGTCCTTCAATCTTAACAGATGACATTTGTTTTTCATCCATAACTTCAATGATATGTGTCTTGTACTGCTCGACTTTAGCTTTAAGCTCTTTAGCTAAATGATTAGCTCTATCGTAACCGTCCTTCACCTCTACATATTCCTTAAGCGTGTCGCTTAAATCCAATTGTCTTGTTTTTTGTTCTTTCATACTCCCTTCCTTTTATTATTATTTGCCTATAAACCTTATATAACTAACTATCTTTTTTACAAGCTGTGACTTGCTGTTTAAATTATTAAATATCTCGTCATCGATACTGTCTTTGCACCTTAAATTAATGCGCACCACCTTATCGTGTATCTCACTACCTCTTCTATAATTCCTACCGCTCGACTGATAGTCATCTTTATACGAGTAGTCTTGAGTGTAGTATATACATACCCTACTCATAGCTAAGTTCAAGCCCTCCCCTCCCGACTTAGGATTAGCTAGTAATATCCTAGACTTTGGGTCTTCCTTAAAATCTCTTATCATTTGTTCTCTTTTCTTTGGAAGTACTCCACCCATTAAAATCTTAGGGCTATGTCCTATACTTTGACACACCTTCTCTAAGACTTGAGCTGTTACTCTGAAATGAAACCAAACAATTATCTTCTCTTCATTGACATACCGTCTAAGAAAACTTCTAAGAAACTTGGCCTTAGGGCAGTCGGGGAAGAAACGGACTTTCTGTTTAAACTTATCGTTTTCATCTAGGATATTGTAATAATAAAAACCACTGGCCATTTGTCTAAGCTTATTAACTACCCCTAGTATATGCTCCTCGTATTGAAATCGTTCAATCTTCTTAGTCTTTAATTGTCTGTCCAGCTCCTCAATTAAAAAGATACTATTTTTAAGTAATCGTTTGTAATGCTTGCCTTGCTCTTCACCCATAGTAAGAAGCACATTCTTAATCTCATACTTAGGAAGCTTGACCACATCTCTAGTCTGAATCATATCCATATGGGGCTTAATCTTTGCTAGTAGCTGGTCAAACATACCAGGATTTTCTACTATCTTAGGATAGTATCCGTCTTGACCACGCCACGCTGAATTTTTATCATAAAAATATTTATTTTCAAAGACTGAATACTTATCACCTAAGGCTCTGCCGTCATCCATAATTTTAAACTGCATAAATACGTCTTTATAGTCTTTACTTATAATGGAAGCAGAAAACAAATATCTTCTTGGTATCTTACCACGAGTGACTACTTCATATATGCCTTTAGCCATCTTGCCCTTAGGATTCTTAATCTTATGAGCCTCATCTAGTATAATCATATTGAAACCATCAGCAATAAAAGCTTCTTTCATCTGTGTATTTAAGAACGCATTATAAGTAGCAATGACTATGTTCTTTCTCTTAAGAATATAAATGTCTTTTTGTTTTTTATCTCTTAATACACTAATTAAATCAGTGGGTATGTTCCATAAGTTTTCTAAGAAACTAAGCCATTCGCTAATTAAGGACGGAGTACATACCACTAAAATCTTACCACCTTTCATAAATAAATCACCAGTAATAACAGCACCCATAAACGTCTTGCCACTCCCTAAACCCCATGCAAAATAAAAGCGTGGCCTAACCTTAACAGTCTTAAGAAATCTTATCTGATGAGGTTCAAACTTAACTTGACTAATCACACTCAAAACATAGCCTCCTCATCTTCAATAATCTTTAACCCTACGTATCCTTGAAAGCGTTTATTATTATATGTCGTATCTCTATGGTTCTTTCCTAAATACATTTCTTTATTTTTAATCTTCCTAAAAAATTTACCTTCAGTAACTTGATCGGCTTTCTGTATATTAGCATCTTCCATATACTCTTTAAAACTAGACCACATCTGCTTCGAAGTGATCCTATATTTAGCTAGTCCAGAGCCATTAATTGTCCAGTCTTCTTCAAGTCTAGACTCAATCCAATTCTTAATCGGATCATCTAAATGCATGGTCTCCTCTATTTCTCTTTCAATCTCTGGAATAATCTCAAAGCCATCTCTCTTAATCAGTGCATCTTTAGCTTCAATCAATGAATTAAATATCCCTGACTTCTCTCTAAGTAAAGACTTTAAAAATTCTCTGTCCTCTTTAAATCTCTCTTTAAAATTCACAACAAGAAGCCTACGTCTTAATCCTCCCGACCTCTCTCTTAGTTCAGGAAGCAAATTGCAAGTCATAACTAGCTTGCATCTGTTCTCAAACTCAGTCGTGTTATGATACAAAAGTTTACCTTCAAGATACTGACCACTAATAAATTTTTTTAAGATGGCTTCCCTCCCTCTCAAGTCAAACTCTGACACCTCTTCGGAAAGATTAACAAGTGAGTGTTGTAATTTTATAATCGAATTAGGATTAGTAAAATTCTTAACATCTACATTCTGAAAGCTGTCTTTATCTATGAGGCTTGATATAATTTTAAGGTAAGTACTCTTGCCATTAAGCCCGCTCTCTCCGTGAAGTAACAAACCCTTTTCAAAACGGCAATCAGGTACCATAATGCAATAGGCCATATATTCTTTTAGTAAGTTAGCTTTATCAGAGCAACCGCTTGCTATCTGCAAAAGAAACTCTTCGAATAGAGTACTTCTGGCTTCCACTTCGAAATTGAAATCTAATCTGTTAAAGAAAAAGTGATTGTCACTATAAGCGATTAGCTTATTCTCTTCCATATCAAAGACTCCGTTGTTTAGATTAAGATAACGAGCATTGCTATCTTTATATTTTTCTATTGACTTAATATTATTGCAAAGTATCTTGCTTAAAAATTCTTTGCGGTGGTTTTCTTTTGGCTTCGGTGACATACAGTCTTCCATAAACCATTTAGGATGATCTCTATTCTGCTTCTGCCATGTAAAATTGTCCTCTTCAAATAAATACAATTCGTTAGACTCCTCACTCACAATAAATCTATGAGAATTATTGTAATGCTTGAGTAAGTCCTCATAAGAGGGACCTTTATTAGTCATGCCTCCTCCCTCTTTAGGCTCTAGTATCCAGAACCCAGTCGCTTCAGTGGCCAACACATTATCAGGTTGAATAAGTAAGGGAGTTTTGATTTTGCCCACATAAGGACAGGTCTTACATCCTCCCTCTTCTTGTGACTGTGTCCATATGTTAGCTATCCCCTCACATGTTCTAGGTCCCGCAGATGTTAAGGCCTGTTCTAGTTTTGAGTCACACTCTTTGTCACTGTACTTAGAATGTCCAATGGAATACTCATGCGCTTTCTTTCTGCCCTCATCTTCTGTTCCTAAGCGACCGACGATCCCTAGCATAGCGTACCACTCAGGCTCTTGTACGTATTCAGGATAAAGCTTGCAATATTTAAGGAAGTTACAACCCTCCTCCACTGCAGTAACATTAGGAGTGTAGACTTTAAGTATCTCTTTATTATTAAACGAATGATGAGGCACAGGATCATCCCATGCTTTTGATAGTTCAGACACTGGAGACTCATCAATCTCTTTCTTTTTAGTGAGGCTTGCTAAGTCATAGCTTCGGCTTGCAGACTGTAGGATTTTACACTCTTTTCGGATCGAAACTCCCTCAACATTCTCTATATACTGTGAGCCCGGTAGTCGCATCAGTTTGTTATTAGTAAAAGACTGGCGATCACATATGAATTTTAAATTGCTTGCGGTGGCGGCGGCGGCGGTGGAATTGATGGCATTCTCAAGATTAATAATGAGTTCAGTGACTGGATTTTTATATAGCTTGATGTCGTCTTTAGAAAAATAGTTTTCTTTCAAATGCAAATAGACGTGAAAGCCAAAGCCTGTCTCAATCAAACTGACCATGTCCTCATCAATACTTAAGCCTTTGAGAGCCTCACTGATAGACGAAAGTAGATCGTCTGATGTGTGGATGCCTTTGGAAAAAGAGCTTCCTCCTATCTCATTTAAGAGCTTAGCTTTATCGACAAGGTCTAAGTCAAATGCAATGCAAGTCTGATGTTTAAATGCTTTACGACTAGGCTTATCTACATTATATATTGTATAATGATAGTTAATATTTTTAGCTTCTGTTCCAAACACAGAAGCTAAGGCTTTAATAAAGCCTTGCCTTTCTACTTTTTTAATCCACACATAAGGAGTCAAAGCATCCTCGCTCTTGGATAAAAAAGAAAAATTCTTTTTGTCCTTATTAAAAGAATATAGTAAAAGCATTTCTCTCCTTTAAAAAGAAAGGGCTAGCCTTTAAGTGACTGCAAAAATGACTAGCCCTTAAGTGACTGCACAATAAAGTATAATTAAAAATTATGCAGTCACTTAAAAAATAGGATTACCCTTTAGCTCTTAGTCTTTGAAGTAAGTCAAGAAGTGTTGTGTGTCTGTGTACCCTGTACTCTTGCGAGTCTTCGATAACAGCTTCATATCCGCCAAGTTTGCTAGCTCTTATCTCAAAAACACGTCCATATTTTTTTACTTTTATCTGCCCTTGTAATAGCTCAATAGTGGCTTCCCCTTTGCCAGGACTTAAAGTTTGTGGCTCTACGAATGGAAGCAATTCCAATTCACCATAGCCATCAGTGGTAAGAATTTTTTTTATTTCTTTGTGTATTTGTGCGCTCATTATTTCCCCTCTCTTGTTTATTTTTTAATTAGAATACAAGGCTAGCTTGATGTTGCTAGCCTTGTAAAGAGTTTTTTATTTTTTGTTGAAAATTTTATGTAAAGGTCTAGTGTCGCAGTGTGTTTCAACATGCGCTATCGGATAAATACCTGTTATTGTATAACTATAAAGTCCTTTACACTTCTTTGCATCACGTTGCAGCTGCTCAATCTTGTCTTGATGCCACATAAAAGCATGTGATCCGAAGATAGCTGATAATATTATAGTAGTTAGCATTTTATTTTCCTTTCTCTTTTTGTATGTTGTTATTTTGTTTCACTTTACTCGCAAAGAAAACATTTAAATCTTTCTTAAGTTCAGTGATTATTAAGTTTTTTACTTGGTCGTGACAGTCAAACAAAGTCATGACTTTTTTTAGTAGGTCGTTACTTAAACTTCCTGTTCCGTTTTCGAAGTTACTGTATTGCTGACCCAGAAGCCCTATTTTTTTAGCTGTCTCTCTCTGCCCTAAATTTTTTTGTAGTCTTATTTCTTTTAAGAGTTTAGGCAGTAGTCTATTTATGGCTGGCTGTGCGTTAAATCTCATTACTTTTCTCCTTTCTCTTTTTCTTTTTCTTGGTTAGTTTCTTACACTGTTCTATAGTGTCAAGTATCCTACGATTATAGTATCTTCTTGCGCTGTTATGAGTTTTAAAATACTTCATGTAGTTGATAATTTTATAGTTGATAATTTTATTTTCAGACTGGCATCTTACTTTGTAATGGAACCCGTCTAAACTTGTCATGTGATCAGTGTATAAAATACTAAAATAATATACAACACCATTTACTTTACAAGTAAATTTATACGCTTGTAACAATTTCTTGTCTGTCCAAAATATCAGGTCTTTTCTTTCGTCTGTATTCAGTCTCTCACTTTTCATTCTTTTCATTTTTTATTTCCTTTCTTTCTTGGTTTAGTGACAGTTATGTGTCCTACATTTTCTTAATTTTTTTACTGCGCGCACAATTATTTTTCTTGTAAAGCCACGCTTATTTTCGCAAGAAATTCTAATGTCTAAGAGAGCCTCAACCTCTAACTCTGATGGCTCAAAAATGTATTCGTGGAGCTGCAAAAGATGAGTCAGAGTGTCTTGGTTTATCATATTCTTAGGGTTAAGAGAGTCATTAAACATGCATCGTAAGTCATTTACTATCATTAGTATATACTCGTGCCTTATATCTTCTAATCTCGACTCTTTAATTGAGCTTACACTGTCAAATTCAAAATGTCTCTCTACCGCATCGATACAAAATTGAAACTCAATCGTTGACATATTGTACTCCTCAGACAGGAAATAATCCATCGCTTCCCGTTCATCATATGTTCTTACTGTATCCGGTTCATCAGGGATTGATTTTTTATGTTGGTTAATTGTTTTATTGTGTTGGTTAATTGTTCTCATATTTTACTCCTTTCTTTTTGATTGATTAAACTTATTTTATTTTACTCCTTTCTTTCTTTACTTGAGGGCAGTGGTATATCACCGCTTGACGAAGCGCTTCTCTCTCATCAGGATGCCCCTCATACCGGTAGACTTCGTAAAAAAACTCACTACCGAAACATTCCTTATTATTAAAAATATAATTTTTAATATCCTTTAAGTTTATGTGTCCATCGAACATACCAAGGGCAGTAAAGTTAGCCAGTTTTACATAGTCAATCTCTTGCTCAGGGTTTAGTTTTTTCTTTTTTTGCATTTTTTTTCCTTTCTTTTTGATTAAACTTATTTTACTTTTGCCCCTAGCTTGCAAAAATACAGGCTAGGGATGTGGTTATTTTTGTTTCTTTTCGTCAGCCACATATTCATAAATATCGTCCATGCACGCGCTGACCATGCCTTCCAGTTCTTCCCACGTTATTTTGAATTTATCAGGATGCCTCTCAATATCGCTAGCGACTAATTCCTCAAGCGTGGTTAGCACGCACCCGCTTAGTCTTCCAAGAAATTCCTCATCCTCGTCAGGGAATCGTCAGGGAATCCAAGACAGGCATCGCCGATTGTGTTGAGACGGTCAATTTTGTTTCCGTCGAGCAGAATATCTACATATTTTTCCATTGTGCGTAGGCTTTTTTTCCTTTCTAACGCAGCGTAGTACTATGATTAGCTATGATTATGCTGCATTGGGTTGAGAATACTATAGCTTAAATAATATGTCAAGTCTTAGTGCGTTAGTGTAAGTAAAGTGTAACTCGCAATCATCGCAATACCCGCAAAGGAAACAAAAATTGTTTTTTGTAAGTGTTTGATATTGTTTAAGAATACATAGCAAACATAACAATCATACTTTTTTTTCTACGTTAAAAATAAATAAAAATAGGGTTAAAAAGGGGGGTATGTACATATACGTATACGTATAAAAAGATATGAGGGGTCAATCATAGGATTGCTATGATTAATCAATTCTTGTTTATTTTTTGCAAGCTTGCGTCAGTAGCGAAAATAAAACACTATACTTTATTTAATAGGTATACATTTATCATTAAATAAAAACTATTTGCTAAACACTAATTAAACATTAGTTAATTAGTTAGTGAACACTAATTAAACATTAGTTAATTAGTTAATTAGTTAGTGAACAAGTTTAGCTGATTAGACAAATATTATTTATGTAAATTGAAAGTGTTTAATATATAATAATTAGTTAGTAAATTATTTTTGTTTGAGCGGGTGTAAAGTTTATTTATTTATTGAGAAGTAAATATTATTTATTTAAAGTGAAGCCCCCCCGCCCAAGAAATTTTGTTAGAGGATACTAGCGTGCCTTTGATTGGATTTTTTATCGGCCGCAATTCGGAAGGTTTTTATGAGTGTTTCGCATACTTTATTCCTTGACCTTCCGATGGGCCGACATAAAATGAGATATGACAGGAAGAAATTCTAGCCCTCCTATTCCTAAAACTCTTAACTCCTCCTCTTCGGATATTTCTTTGCGAGAAACGAGCACTCCACCTCCTAAACCTACCGACTCACTTACTTCAAAAGAATACAGAGACTCTTTGCTAGCTGAATTAGAAAAAACTAAGAACGCAGTAGCTGTATTTGACAAGCGTTATTACATAAGAACTTCTAAAAAAACAGGGCTTTTTGGAAAAAGTAGACATTGTTACAGGTAAAGTCGTAACAATACAAGTTGAAAGCTTCTCTGGGTATGCTCCTGGAGAGTTTTCTAAAGCAAATTACTTCAGATACGAGGCACCAGACGGGGAAATATGCTTTATACCAAAAGCAATGAGGCATCAAACAGGAGAGATAGGCCTCTTTCCTAGGGCATTTCCTTTTAATCCTATTATCGCTGAAGAGATCATTTCAAGAATTTCTAAAGGTGAAACAATCACTAAAATCATTACCCTCCCACACATGCCAACGCTAAGTATTTTGCACAGATGGCGTAAGAATGACCCTGAATTTGACAAAGCCATTAAAGAAGCAAGGCTTATGCGTAGGGAAATGTATCAAGACAAAGTAGCCGATAGCATCGATGATCTAAATCATTTGGAACAAGGAGCTACTACTAGAGAAAGAATAGCTATTGCTAAACTTAGAAAAGAAGCACTCTTAGAGCTTTCAAAACATGCATTTGAAGAGATTAAAGTCGATAAAAAGCTAAAAGAGTCAGGTTCAGTAGTGATGAGCATACAAGTGAACACTGGATTTTCCCAAACCTCCAAAGGAAAATGAAAAAATAATTGACATTGAGGCCTTGAATGATGAGAACCTCGAATAACTTAGCGCATAATTTAACGCAGACCAATGTAATTGATAC